>NZ_AP010872.1:0-32500 GCF_000828515.1 Candidatus Ishikawaella capsulata Mpkobe
TTGAAATATGCTTTACTTTTTTGATAAGGCATATGTCTGTGCGAAAACATATAACAAATAATCTGATTACACGTTAAAAACCATCACAAATAATTTGATTACACGTTAAAAAATATAACAAATAATTTGATTAAAAGTCAAAACGCATAACAAATAATTTGATTACACGTTATATCTCACAGACATTTGATCTCTTTATAGCTTGAATATCAATCTATAAGTACTCACATAGATTACTTAATAAAAGATTAAATAGCATAATTTATTAAATCTAATAAATGTAATTATACTATTTTTCATGATTTAGTCAAGCTTTTATTTTATAAATATCAAATAAATTTTTAAATAATTTCAATAAATAGAAAAACAATATATTTTGGTAAGAAAGATATATACTTATTATAAGATATGATCTATTTATCAGAATTTCTGTAAAATAATATATAATATATCGATATATAACTGTTCTTTTAGTAAAAATTAGTTCTTTCTTAAAATTAAGAATAAGTAATACAATTCTATAAAATATTATATTTTATAATATAACAAAATTTATATCTCTGTAATTAAGGAATTTTATGTTTTATCCAGTTCTTTTTGATGTCATGGTTATTGGTGGAGGTCATGCGGGTACAGAGGCTGCTTTAGCATCTGCTAGAATGGGTAAGCAAACTTTGTTACTGACGCATAATATTGATACATTAGGCCAAATGTCTTGTAATCCGGCAATTGGTGGTATTGGCAAAGGACATCTAGTTAAAGAAATTGATGCATTAGGTGGGATCATGGCAACAGCTATTGATAAATCAGGGATTCAATTTAGAATATTAAATCATAGTAAGGGTCCAGCAGTAAGAGCTACACGTGCTCAAGCTGATCGTATGCTCTATCGCCAGATAATACGTAGTACTTTAGAAAACCAACCTAATTTGATGATTTTTCAGGAAGCAATAAATAATCTTATTATACAAAATAATCATGTTAAAGGAGCAATAACACAAATAGGGATAAAAATTTTTGCTAAAACAGTTATTTTAACTGTGGGCACTTTTCTCAATGGTAAAATTCATATTGGTTCAAACAGTTATAATAGTGGGCGTGCAGGTGATTCTTCATCTATTCCTTTAGCATTCTATTTACGCGATTTACCCTTACGTATAGGTCGTTTGAAAACAGGAACTCCACCTCGTCTTGATGCCCGCACTATAAATTTTGATGTGCTGAAACCTCAACATGGAGATTTACCTACCCCAGTTTTTTCATTTATAGGAAATGTACATCAACATCCTCCACAGATTTCCTGTTGGATTACTCATACTAATGAAAATACTCATACAATTATTCGCAATAATCTACATCGTAGTCCTATGTATACAGGATCGATTAAAGGTATTGGTCCTCGTTACTGCCCTTCTATTGAAGATAAAGTAATACGTTTTCCTGATCGCGATTCCCATCAAATTTTTCTTGAACCAGAAGGATTGATTAGCAAAGAAATTTATCCTAATGGTATATCTACTTGTTTACCTTTTGATGTGCAAATAGATATTTTAAGATCTATAAAAGGTTTAGAAAAAGTAAATATAACTCGTCCAGGTTACGCTATTGAATATGATTTTTTTGATCCCAAAGATCTTAAACCTACATTAGAAAGTAAGTATATTACAGGATTGTTTTTTGCTGGACAAATTAACGGTACTACCGGATATGAAGAAGCAGCAGCTCAAGGTCTTTTAGCAGGTGTAAATGCTGCCTGTCAATCATCAGGAGATGATGGATGGTTTCCTCGTCGTGATCAAGCTTACATAGGTGTTTTAGTTGATGATTTATGCACATTAGGTACACAAGAACCTTATCGCATGTTTACTGCCAGAGCAGAATATAGATTAATTTTACGTGAAGACAATGCAGACCTACGTCTCACTGAGATTGGACGTAAATTAGGATTAATTGATGATATACGGTGGGAGATTCATAATGAAAAGATAGAATCTATTGAAAAGGAACGTCAAAGATTGAAAGATTTTTATATTCATCCTAATTCTAACAAAGCTCAAGAAATAACTAAGCTATTTGATATTTCTTTATCTAAAGAGATCACTGCTGAAGAATTACTACGTCGTCCTGAAATTACTTATAAAAAACTTACTGAATTGAGTTTTTTTAAAAATACTGGAACATCACTACAAATTTCTGAGCAAGTAGAAATTCAAATAAAATATGAAGGTTATATTGTACGTCAACAAGAACAAATAAACCGTCAACAGAGAAATGAAAAAATTTTAATACCCTATGATATACGTTATGATCAAATCAATGGTCTTTCTCATGAAGTTATCTCCAAACTAAACGATTGCAAACCCATTTCTATTGGTCAAGCATCTCGTATTTCTGGAATCACTCCTGCTGCAATTTCTATTTTAGTTATTTACCTAAAAAAAACAGGAATTTTAAAATATAATATTTAAAAGTTACTTTTATCATTTCTAATGGTGAATAAAAGATTCATTGCTAATATTTAAAATTAAATAATACTCATCTGAGATGTTTTTTATCTCTATAAAATATTTTTTGAAAAATACAATGTTTTATGGTACAAATATTTTGTATTAAAAGTTAGTCATATCATTTATATTATGCTCTACATCATAAATAGAATTTCATTCTGGTTAATCATTTAATAAGTTATAATAATATATTTTGCAACAAATTAATTATATGATATTTGTAACTACATATGTAGTATATCAATATTTTTTAATATGTTATAAGATTAGAACTTTTTTCTTTAATATAAATATGACATTGACTATATTTAGTCATTTTATAATTTATAATTAATAAGATATGATTAAGAGGTATTATGACTATAGGAGTAATCTCAACATCACAAGATTATATAAGTCATCACTTAAAACATTTTCAGCTTGACTTACGCACATTTAAATTAGTAGATCTACATGATACATCAGTATCATTTTGGATGATAAATTTAGATTCTATCTTTTTTTCTATATTTTTAGGTGTTATCTTTATTGCATTATTCTATCATATAGCAAAGAATGCCACTATTCATCGACCAAATAAATTACAGGTTGCTATAGAGTTAATTGTAAGTTTAGTTAATCGCAATGTGAATGAAATGTATCATAGAAATAGTAATATTATTGCTCCGCTTGCTTTGACTATTTTTTGTTGGGTTTTTCTAATGAACTTAATGGATTTATTGCCTATTGATCTATTACCTTATATTAGTCAACATTGGTTAGGTATATCATGTCTACGCATAGTACCTTCAGCAGATATCAATATTACTTTATCAATTGGATTAAGTGTATTTATTTTAATAATTTATCATAGCATACAAATAAAAGGTATTTATGGATTTTCTAAAGAATTATTACTCCAACCATTTAATAATCCAATATTCATGCCAATTAATTTTATATTAGAAAGTGTTAGCTTGATTTCTAAACCAATTTCTTTAGCATTAAGACTATTTGGTAATATGTATTCCAGTGAGTTAATTTTTATTTTAATTAGTTGTTTATTACCCTGGTGGAGTCAATGGATGTTAAATGTTCCATGGGCTATTTTTCATATTCTCATTATATTTTTGCAAGCTTTTATTTTTATGATGCTAACCATTATCTATTTATCAATGGCATCTGAAAAACACTGATTTATAAAATAGGAGATTTATAATGGATAAATTACATATTGATTTACTATATATGACGGCTGCTATAATGATAGGATTAGCAGCTATTGGTGCAGCAATAGCCATCAGTTTACTAGGAGGTAAATTCTTAGATGCTGCTGCACGTCAACCTGATCTTATTCCATTATTACGAACTCAGTTTTTTATTGTTATTGGATTATTAGATGCTATTCCAATGATAGCTGTTGGTTTAGCACTATATATTATGTTTGCTGTTATTAAAAATTAAACTAATTTTGCAATTAGTACTTAATACAGTATACTTAAAAAGGTAATTATCCTGTGAATATTAACGCAACACTTCTTGGACAAGCGATTGCATTTATTATTTTTGTTATGTTTTGTATGAAATATGTATGGCCTCCACTAATTAACATTATTGAACAACGTCAAAAAGAAATTGCTGATGAATTAGCCTTAATACAAAATGAAAAAAAAGAATTAATTTCTGCTCAAACAAAAGTCACAAATAGTTTAATACAGGCTAAAAAAGAAGCTTCAATAATTATCGAACAAGCAGAAAAAAGATACATGCAAATTTTAAATACAGCTAAATGTGAAGCTGAAAAAGAAAGTGAACGTATCATCCTTCAAGCGCAAGCAAAAATTAATCTACAATATAAACAACTGCGTGAACAATTGAATAAAGAACTGGTAATGTTAGTGATAACTGCTACTGAAAAAGTTCTTGAACAGTCGTTAGATGAAACGACTAATAAAGAAATAATTAATAAATCATTAGCTCAACTATAAGTCAAAATAATATTATGTCGGAATCTATTACTATATCACGTCCTTATGCTAAAGCAGCTTTTGATTTTGCAACTGAAAATCAAAATATTGATAAATGGCAATATATGTTAGAATATACTGCAAAAATATATAGTAATAGAGAAGTGAATAATCTACTATCTGGTTTAACATCACATGCTATTATATCAGATATTTTTATTAGTATATGTGGTGATAATGTAGATGAATCAATGAAAAATTTCATAAAAATTTTATCAGAAAATAAACGTTTAAATTTATTACCAAATATATTGGAATATTTTACTAAGATGTATAATCAGCAAAATAATTTTATACATGTAGAAGTAATTTCGTCTCAACCACTTCTTGAAGTTCAATATAAAAAGATTATTGAAATGATGGAAAAACGTCTATTAAAAAAAGTACTCTTAACTAGTAAAGTTGATAAAAATATCATATCAGGTTTAATAATCCGTATAGGTGATTTAGTTATAGATGGAAGTATACGTAACCGTTTGAATCTTTTAAAAAGAACATTGCTTTCTTAAAGGAAAAGTGTAACACAATGCAATTAAATTCTGTTGAAATTAGCGAACTGATTAAACAGCGTATTTCTCAGTTCCAAATAAAGACTGATAGTCATTATGAAGGTACTATTATATCTGTAAGTGATGGTATAATACATATACATGGATTGACTGAAGTTATGCAAGGAGAAATGTTAGAATTATCAACTAATAGTTATGCTATTGCTTTAAATCTGGAACGTGATTTAGTAGGTGCAGTAGTTATGGGATCATATACTGATCTTAGTGAAGGGATGAAAGTAAAATGTACAGGTCGTATTTTAGAAGTTCCTGTTGGTTATGGTCTTCTAGGTAGAGTGGTAAATGCTTTAGGTATACCAATTGATGCTAAAAGTGCTATTAAAAATGATGGATTTTCCCCTGTCGAAACTATTGCTCCTAATGTAATTGATAGAGAATCTGTCAATCAACCAATTCATACTGGTTATAAATCTATAGATTCAATGATTCCCATTGGGAGAGGTCAGCGAGAACTGATAATTGGTGATCGCCAGACTGGTAAAACTGCATTAGCTATAGATACAATAATTAATCAACGTACTAGTGGAATTAAATGTATTTATGTAGCAATAGGTCAAAAATTATCTACAGTTGTTAATATAGTAAGTAAGCTAGAAGAATATAAAGCATTAGACTATACTATTGTAGTAGTAGCTTCTGCCTCTGATTCAGCTTCTTTACAATATTTAGCTCCTTATTCAGGTTGTACTATGGGAGAATATTTTCGTAATCGTGGTGAAGATGCATTGATTATTTATGATGATTTATCTAAGCAAGCCATTGCTTATCGACAAATTTCATTACTACTACGCCGTCCACCAGGACGTGAAGCCTTTCCAGGTGATGTGTTTTATCTTCATTCCCGGCTTTTAGAAAGATCCGCGAGAGTAAATGCTAAATATGTGGAAAAATTTACTAACGGAAAAGTAAAGGGGAAAACAGGATCACTCACTGCTTTGCCAATCATTGAAACTCAAGCAGGAGATGTTTCTGCTTTTATTCCAACTAATGTAATTTCTATTACTGATGGTCAAATTTTTTTAGAATCAAATCTTTTTAACGCCGGTATTAGACCAGCAGTTAATCCAGGAATTTCTGTATCTCGTGTAGGTAGTGCCGCTCAAACTAATATAATAAAAAAAATGTCTGGTGGAATTCGTACAACATTAGCACAATACCGCGAATTAGCGGCTTTTTCGCAATTTGCATCTGATTTAGACGAACTAACTCGGAAGCAATTGGATCACGGACATAAAGTAACCGAATTATTAAAACAAAAACAATATCAACCTCTATCTGTAGCACAACAAAGCATCTTGCTATTTGCAGCAGAATATGGGTATTTAACAGATATTAGCTTAACAGAAATCAAAAATTTTGAAAAATCATTATTAATATATTTTTCTCAACAAGAAAATAAGTTGATTGAAGAAATAAATTCTAATGGTAATTATAGTAATTATATTGAAAATAAATTCAAATTTATTATTAAAAACTTTAAAAAAACTCAATATTTGTAAAATTATTCCTTGTTAAGGAGAACATAAAAATAATTATAAGGAAAATCTCATGGTTAGCCCCAAAGAAATACGTAATAAAATTTACACCGTAAAAAATATGCAAAAAATTACTAAAGCTATGGAGATGGTTGCTGTTTCTAAAATGAGAAAAACACAAGAACGTCTAATTTCTAGTCGTCCTTATACAGAAACTATTCTACAAGTAATTAATCATCTTGCTTCAGCAAATTTAGAATACAAACACAATTATTTGCAAGAACGCAAGGTTAAACGAGTAGGCTATCTACTTATTTCCACTGATCGCGGACTATGTGGTGGTTTAAACCATAATTTATTTAAAAAAATATTATTAGAAATGCAAAATTGGTTTAATAAAGGAGTAGCTAGTGATTTAGCAATTATCGGATCAAAAGGTTTATTTTTTTTTAATATTTTTAAGCAAGCTAACATTATAGCTAAATTAAGTAAAATAGGCGATAATCCTACCGTTTCTAAATTAATAGGAATAGTACAAGTTATGCTCAAAGCTTATGATGATCAAAATATAGATAAATTATATTTAGCCTACAATAAGTTTAATAATAGTATTTCACAAACTCCTATTATTACTCAATTATTACCATTCTCTTATTTAGTGAGAAAAAAGAAAAATTGGGATTATTTATATGAACCCAATTCTAAATCATTATTAGATATTTTACTATATCGTTATGTTGAATCGCAAGTTTATCACGGTGTTTTAGAAAATATAGCAAGTGAACAAGCAGCACGTATGGTAGCAATGAAATCAGCGACTGAAAACGGTAGCAATATAATAAAAGATCTAGAATTAATGCATCATAAAGCTCGGCAAAGCAGTATTACTCAAGAATTAACAGAGATTATCTCAGGAGCTTCTACATTATAGTAAATTATCATAATAATATTAATGGAGAATGTTTAACATGGCAACTGGAGAAATTATCCAGATTATCGGCGCTGTTATCGACGTCGAATTTCCTCAGAATGAAGTACCACCTATATATAATGCTCTTGAGGTTAAAAATAATAATACCTATTTAATTTTAGAAGTTCAACAACAATTAGGTGGTGGTGTAGTACGTACCATAGCTATGGGATCATCTGAGGGTTTAAAACGTAAGCTAAAAGTAGTTGATCTGAAAAGGCAAATTAATGTACCTGTGGGTAAAGCTACATTAGGACGTATAGTCAATGTATTAGGTGATCCCATAGATAAAAAAGGTAAAATACAAAAAGAAGATGGATCTGAACCAGAAAGGTGGTCTATATATCGTTCTGCGCCTTGTTATAAAGATCTTACTACTTCTCAAGAAATATTAGAAACTGGAATAAAAGTTATTGATTTAATATGTCCCTTTGCTAAAGGTGGAAAAGTTGGATTATTTGGTGGAGCCGGTGTTGGCAAAACAGTAAACATGATGGAGTTAATCCGTAATATTGCAGTAGAACATTCAGGTTATTCAGTGTTTACAGGAGTAGGAGAAAGAACTCGTGAAGGTAATGATTTTTATCATGAAATGATTAGTTCCAATGTTTTAGATAAAGTATCTTTAGTATATGGTCAAATGAATGAACCTCCAGGGAATCGCTTAAGAGTGGCATTAACTGGTTTAACAATAGCAGAGAAATTTCGAGATGAAGGTAATGATGTTCTACTTTTTATAGATAATATTTATCGTTATACTTTAGCTGGTACAGAAGTATCTGCTTTATTAGGTAGAGTTCCATCTGCCGTAGGTTATCAACCTACATTAGCAGAAGAAATGGGTATGTTACAAGAAAGGATTACTTCTACGACTAAAGGTTCAATAACTTCTATACAAGCAGTATATGTACCTGCTGATGATTTGACAGATCCTTCTCCTGCAACTACTTTTGCTCATTTAGATTCTACCGTTACTCTTAGTCGTCAAATAGCTTCATTAGGCATTTATCCTGCTGTTGATCCATTAACTTCTACAAGCAGGCAATTGGATCCTTTACTCGTAGGTCAAGAACATTATGATACTGCACGTTCTGTTCAATCGATTTTACAACGTTATCAAGAGTTAAAAGATATCATTGCAATTTTAGGAATGGATGAACTATCAGAAGAAGATAAATTATTAGTGTCACGTGCGAGAAAAATTCAACGTTTTTTATCACAACCTTTTTTTGTAGCTGAGATTTTTACAGGTTATCCTGGTAAATATGTTCCATTGAAAGATACTATAAGTAGCTTTAAAGGTATAGTTGAAGGGAATTTTGATTATTTACCTGAACAAGTATTTTATATGGTCGGTTCTATTGAAGAAGCGGTACAAAAGGCTAATAAAGTTTAATTATTATGGAGATATAATATTTGTGAGCTATTCTCTTAAGATTGTTAATGCCGAACAAAGCATCTATTGCGAAAAAGTTAAATCCATTCAAATATCGGGTAGTGAAGGTAATTTAGGTATCTTCACTGGTCACTCTCCTTTGCTGACTTCTATTAAGCCTGGTATGCTACGCATAGTTACAACTTTAAATAAAGAAGAATATATGTATATATCAGGTGGTATATTAGAAGTACAACCAAATCATGTCATTGTTTTAGCCGATACAGTAATTCGCGGTGCTAATCTAGATGAGAAGCGTGCTATTGAAGCTAAAATACAAGCACAAGCTAAGATAAACTTATCAAATATTGATATCAATTATGCATCTGCATCAGTAGAATTATCAAAAGCTATTGCTAAATTGCGTATAATTGAACTTATTAAACAACAAAAGAACTGATTGCTAATAAATATTCAATATAAAATATGTATTAGGTATAATAAATTATAAATTTATAGTTTGGTTTAACAAAAATTTTATAATATAAATAGACTATTATGTGATATATAAATAAGCTTGTTTTAAGCGAAGATAACTATTCTATGGATAAAAATTAGATCGTTTTTGTTAATGAATAATATATTCTGATATTTGATATATGCCAATATTAATAAACTATTATTAACAGGATATATACTATATATAAAGTATCTCTATGATAGAGATCATATCCAAACTAAACAATAGATGTTTAAATAATTTATTTACCGAGACAAAATTTTGAAAAAATGCTATTGAGTAAATCATTTGATGTAAACTTACCAGTAATCTCATTTAGTGCTTCTTGAGCTAATCTTAGTTCTTCAGCTAAAATAGCTCTTTCTCTACTTGTATTTAGTTGTGCTATTTGTAGATGTTCTTTAGCTAATTTTAAAGCTTGAATATGACGGCGACGAGCTATAAATTTACTTTCCACATTATTTGTAAACCCCATATATTGTTTCAGATGTTTATATAATATTTCCATTCCAAAACCAGTGTAGGTAGATAAACTAATACTCGGATAACCATTAATAATATTATAACTTGCTTTTTCACCAGTGATATCTATTTTATTACGTATGATAGTTATAGAATTTTTATTAACAGTATTAGAGATAATCTTTTGCCAAATTAATTTAGTTTCCGCACTCATATTGATCATATTGGTAACACTGCTATCTACTGTAAATAATATATGATCAGCATGTTTAATTTCTTGCCACGCTCGTTTAATTCCAATACTTTCTACTAGATTATTAGTTGTACGTAATCCTGCTGTGTCAATAATATTACATGACAATCCATCAATTTGAATACACTCTTTTAAAATATCTCGAGTCGTACCAATAATATTAGTAACAATAGCTGCTTCATGTCTTACTAAGGTGTTTAATAAACTAGATTTTCCAGCATTTGGTAAGCCTGCGATTACTATATTAATCCCTTCTCGCAACATTGATCCTTTATGTGCTTCATTAAGAACATTATCCAGTTCGTTAATAATTTCACTTAATTTTATATTAGTATTTTTTAAATAACAGTACGAATTATCTTCATCTGGAAAATTAATATCTGCTTCTATATTCACGCGCAAATTATTCAGTTGTGTTATTAATCTATTTACAGCCGTAGAAAAAAAACCTTGTAAAGATTTTATAGCAGATTGAGCAGCCTGTTTTGAACTTGCTTCAATGAGATCTGCAATTGATTCTGCTTGTAGTAAATCTATTTTATGATTTAAAAAAGCTCGCTCGGAAAATTCTCCCGGTCTAGCAATGCGTATTCCAGGCAATTTAAGAATATTTTCAATTAATAAGTCAATTATGACTGGATTACTATGTCCTTGTAATTCTAATATATCTTCTCCGGTAAAAGAATGAGGATGAGGAAACCAAATAGCTATTCCATAGTCTATAATTTTACCTTTTATGTCTTTAAAAGGTAAATATTTTGCATAATTGGCTCTAGGTAAATGACCAAGTATTTTATTAGCAACTAATTTAGAGTAAATTCCTGATACACGAATTACTCCTATGCTAGCTCTTCCTATCGGTGTTGCTTGAGCAACAATAGTATCATTATTACCTGACATATATATTTTTTATAATATTATGCATTAATAATATGAAATAAACATTCATTATAAGATACATATCTTTGAAAGATTTTTTAGGTAATATTATCAATATATAATCCTTGCTTTTTTAAGCTACGATATATTAATTTTTGTTGTATAATCGTTATTATATTGCTGATAGTATAATAAAGAACTAATCCAGATGGAAACCATAAAAAAAATACAGTAAACATAATAGGCATAAAGTTCATAACTTTATGTTGTACTTCATCAGTGACTGTATTGGGCGACATTCTCTGAATAATAATCATAGTAATCCCCATCAAAATTGGTAAAATATAATAAGGATCTTGAGAGGATAAATCATGTATCCAAAAAGCAAATGGTGCTTGACGTAATTCCACTGAGCCTATGAGCATATAATACAGTGCTAAAAAAATAGGCATTTGTAATATTAAAGGTAAACATCCTCCTAATGGATTAACTTGTTCTTTTTTATAAAGATTTATTAAATCTTGACTCATTTTCTGCTGATCATTACCCGCACGTTCTCTTAAGAGCTTAATCTTCGGTTGCAACATTCGCATTTTCATCATAGAAATATACTGTGCTTTTGTAAGGGGATACATAATACAACGTAACATAAGGGTGATTAATATGATCGATATACCCCAATTACCAATAAAACTATTTAAATATCTTAATAATTTAAACAATGGTTGAGAAATAAACCACAAGTATCCATAATCCACAGTTAGATCAAGATAAGGCGCTACATTAGCCATTTGATCTTGAATTGCAGGTCCAATCCACATTGTAGCATTTAAATCTTGTTTACTTTTCGCTGGTATAGTTATTGGGGCAGATTTACAACAGACAGCTGCAATACCATTATTTAAATATTTAGTATATAAAATATTATTACCTTCTGTATGTGGAATCCAAGCTGTTGCAAAGTATTTTTGTAGCATAGCTATCCAACCATTATTAGTCAAAGTATTTAAATGATTACCCTTAAACACATCGTTAATTTTATATTTTTTATATTTGTCATGATCAGTAGAATAAGCTATTCTACTAGAGGAAGATAAATTTAAGCTATTTGTATTAGCATTCTGAGTAATAGGTACAGTTTGTTTTAATTGGCTCAATAGAGATACTGTTATTGGATCATTAGTAATATTATTAATACTATAATTTATATCAACAGCATATTGACTTCTTCTAAAGATAAATGTCTTAGTATAAACTACGCCATTTTCACTTTTCCAAGTCAGTGGAACACGCAATTCTTTTTGATTATTAGATAACTCAAAAGTATCTTGTGCAGCTTGATAAATAATAGGTTTTTCATTAGTTTCAGGAGTATTAGGTCCTATTATACTACTTTGTGCTTGATAAAGTAATTGGGGATTATTTTCCAATAAGACAACATTTTGGCTAGAGTTTAGTGTTTTTGGATATGATAATAGTTCTGCTACTTCAATATCTCCACCACAAGTATTAATTTTTAAAGAAAGGACATCTGTTTTTACAAGAATTATTTTATCTTGCTTACTATCGTTACTCAATTGTTGAATTTTACTACTATTATTCACTTGTTGAGGATTTTCATATTGTTTAGTGTGAAGATAATCATTATGTTTCCATATTTGCCAGATTATAAGAGTTGTAAAAAAAAAAGTAACCATATAAAAATTACGTTGCAGATTCATTATTGGTATTCTCTAAATATCCAAAAAAAATTGATGGGTAAAGGATCATATCCACCTGGGTGTATAGGTTGACATTTTAGTAATCTTTTCATAATTAACCAACTTCCCTTTAACATACCAAATTTATATAAAGCTTGTATGCCATATTGCGAACAAGTTGGTTGAAAACGACAATGATTTCTTATAAATGGATTTATACTGTACTGATAAATTTTTATAAAAACAATCAGAGACCACGTACCAGGCGACGGTGATAATGCCATAATTTCTCCAATATACCTCTTAGCTCATTATTTTCTAAATGAATAACCCCTATTTTTGCTATAATGACAAAATCCATAATCGGTAATTTGTACTGCATTTTTCTGAAAGTTTCTCGAGTTATGCGTTTAATCCTATTTCGGTCATGTGCAAATTTTATATTCTTTTTAGAAATAGCAAAACCTATACGCGGATATCTAAATAAATTCTTACGACCAAAAATAGTAATATATTTACAACTAGCTCTTTTAGCCTCTTGAAATACAAAAGAGAAATCTGAAGCAGTAAGTAAACGCAACTCTTTCGAAAAATTTAACTTACCCACACTAATCAGTATTTTCTATCAGAAATAGTTAATCTCATCCTACCTTTTGCACGTCTCCTAGATAAAATCTGACGACCGTTTTTGCTTGCCATACGAGCCCGAAAACCATGAGCACGATTACGTTTAATTAAAGATGGTTGAAAAGTGCGTTTCATATTAATTTCTGCCTAAAAAAATTATTAGGTAAAACTATAAGTAATTATAGTACTTAATATATTATTAGATATATAGAATTATATCATAATACAAATTATAGTCAATGCACTAATATACTTACAATAATTAAAAATGTATTACATATATAAGAATATATTTTTAACAAAATATTTTGCACTACATTATGAATAATAAAAAAAGTTATTGGTTCACAAAAATAATTAACATTTAAACAAGATAATATCTTGTAGTGTATAATTTTTTTATTGCATTAATTTTGCATCAGATAATTTCTATAAAAACTAGTGGAGCATACCGTGGTATCTATTCTTTGGAAACAATGTCTTTATAGTTTGCAAACTACATTATCTAGTACTGAATTCAAAATGTGGATTCGTCCTCTTCAATCTAAATTTAAAGGCAATAGACTTACATTATATGCTCCTAACAGATTTATATTAGATTGGGTATTAAATAAATATGCTGACAATATTGACAAATTATTACATAATATTTGCAAAAAAAATGTTCCTTCCTTGCATTTTGAATTAAGCTCTTCTACAAATAGAATAAAAACTAAGCTTACTAAATCTTTAATAAATAATATTACAGTGCCAACTAATTCCGAAAATATGCTAAATATTAGCAATAAACAAATATTTACCGATAATAAAAAAACAAACTTTTTTAATTCTAATTATAGCTCTAATTTTAATATTAGATATACTTTTGATAGTTTTATTGATGGTAAAAGCAATAATTTAGCGTATCAAATAGCATTTGATATAGCTTATAATGTAAATCAACAGTATAATCCACTCTTTTTATATGGTAGTACTGGATTAGGCAAAACTCATTTATTACATGCTATTGGTAATATTATTAGTAAAAATACTGATAATAAAATAGTTTATGTAACTTCTGAAAGTTTTGTTCAACATATGGTAAAAGCAATACAGACCAATTCTATTGAAGCATTTAGAAAATATTATCGTTCTGTTAGTATACTTTTAATTGATGATATCCAATATTTTACTAATAAAAAACGCTCTCAAGAAGAACTTTTACATACTATTAATTCATTATTAGAAGATAACAAACAAATTATTTTAACTTGTGATCGTTATCCAAGAAAAATTTCTTGTATAGAAGATCGGTTAAAATCTCGTCTAGGATGGGGCCTTAGTGTAAAAATAGACTATCCTGAATTAGAAACTCGCATGTCTATTATAACAAAAAAAGCAAAAGATAACAACATTCACTTATCACCAGAAGTAGTTTTATTTATTGCAAAATTTTTAAAATCTAATATTCGAGAACTCGAAGGAGCATTAAATAGAGTAATCGTCCATTCTAAATTTACAAGTTCTATCATTGATATAGATTTTATTGACAACATCCTTAAAGACCTTGTAACTTTACAAAAAAAGAATATTGCAATAGATAACATAAAAAAAACAGTAGCTAAATATTATAATATAAAGATATTAGATCTTTTCTCCAAGAGACGTTCACATTTAATTGTTCATCCACGGCACATGGCTATGGCAGTTACAAAAAAATTAACAAATTATACTTTATCGGAAATTGGCAGTATATTTGGGGGCAGAGATCATAGTACTGTTATTCATGCTTGTCGTAAAATTGATCAATTAAAAAAAGAAAATCTTAGCATAAAAAAAGATTTTTTAAATATTATTGAAATACTATCTATATAACCTTATGAAATTCATTATAGAACGTGAAATTTTACTTAAATCATTACAGCAAATAAGTATCTTATTGAGTAGTAATCCACCATTAGCTATACTGAATCACTTATTGCTTAAGATAAATAACGATATTCTAGTGATGGTAACTACTAATTTAGATATGGAAATAGTAACCAATATACATCTTAAAAAAAATTATAATTTTTCCCCAATAACAATTCCAGCACGTAAATTACTGTATATTTGTCGAAATCTTCCTGCAGGTGCCGAAATTTCTATTTGTTTAGATAATAACAAAGTATTAGTCTCTTCAGAACATAGCAAATTTTCATTATCTACATTACCTGCAACTGATTTTCCCGTTTTGAGTGATTGGCAATGTATCATAAAGTTTAAATTACCTCAGATAATTATGAAAAATCTTCTTGAATACACCCAATTTTGTATGGCTTATCAAGATGCACGTCATTATTTAAATGGCATCTTGTTTAAGATTACAGCAAATAAAATACACACAGTGGCAACAGATGGTCATCGCTTAGCAACCTATACAGTACCTATTAATCATACTTTACCAAATTATTCAATCATTATACCTCGTAAATTTATAACCGAAATTTTGCGCATGATAGATAGAAAAGAAAATGAAATTTTACTACGCATTGGAAAAGATAAAATATGTATAGGTGTAAACAATTTAAGTTTTACTTCCAATTTAATAGATGGTTGTTTTCCAGATTATCTTTCTGTTTTTCCCAAAAATCCTGATAAGATATTAGAAGCAGAATCTGATATACTGAAACAATCACTTATTAGAGTTACTATTATAGCTAATAAACAATTACCTAGCGTTTATTTGTATATTACTAAAAATAAATTACGAATAACTTGTAATAATGTAGATCATGATTCAGCAGAAGAAACATTAGATATAATATATGATGGAGATGATTTAGATATTGTTTTTAATGCTAATTATATTATAGATATTCTAAATGTTCTAAAAGGTAAGAAAGTTCGTTTTTTGCTAACCAATGCTGCTTCAAGTGTGCAAATTGAGGATACAGAAAATAACTTTGCAAGTTATTTAATAATGCCTATTAGATTATAGATATAAATATATTTATATTTAATAATATATACTTAAATGAGAATTAATTAATATGTAATTAAAATGAAATAATTCAGTATAGTGATTATTTCTCTAATATATTTTGAACCGTTGATCAAAATCATGAATATTAAGATTAAAAATCAATTTAATCTTAATATAAAATAAGTGGGATAGTAGATGTTAAATTCTTATGATTCTTCAAATATCAAGGTGCTAAAGGGCCTTGATGCAGTGCGAAAACGTCCTGGCATGTATATAGGTAATACTGATGATGGAACAGGATTACATCATATGGTATTTGAAATTATAGATAATGCTATAGATGAAGTACTTGCAGGTAAGTGCAATAAAATAACAGTTACCATTCATAAAGATAATTCTGTATGTATAAATGATAATGGACGTGGTATTCCCACAGATCTTCATAAAGAAGAAGGTATTTCTGCAGCAGAGGTAATCATGACTGTATTACATGCTGGAGGAAAATTTGATGATAGTTCATATAAAGTATCAGGTGGATTACACGGTGTAGGTGTTTCAGTAGTAAATGCTTTATCTGCCAAATTAGAACTTATCATTTGTCGTGATGGTAAAATATATGAACAAATTTACATGCATGGTGTTCCTCAAACTAAGCTATCAGTAATAGGAAATAGTACATTGACGGGTACCTCTATCAGGTTCTGGCCTAGTTTAAAAACATTTACTAATGTAGTTAAATTTGAATATGACATTATCAATAAGCGTCTGGAAGAACTTTCTTTTTTGAATTCAAATGTATCAATATCTATTGAAGATAAAAGAGATAACAAACAAGCCCATTATTACAGTAAAGGTGGAATAAAAGCTTTTGTAGAACATTTAAATAAAAATAAACATCCTATACATAAAAAAATATTTTATGTTTTATCAAAAAAATATGATATCATCATAGAAGTTGCATTACAATGGAATGATAGTTTTCAAGAAAATATTATTTGTTTTACTAATAATATTCCACAAAGTGATGGTGGTACTCATTTAATTGGTTTCCGTAGTGCTATTACTCGTACTCTTAACAACTACATAGAAAAAGAAGGTTATAATAAAAAAACTAAAGTTAGTATTATCGGAGAAGATGCACGAGAAGGATTAGTGGCTATAATATCAGTTAAATTAGGAGATCCAAAATTTTCTTCACAAACTAAAGATAAATTAGTATCTTCCGAGGTGAAATCAGCTGTAGAATCACAGATGAATGAACATTTCATGACATTTTTACTAGAAAACCCAAATGATGCTAAAATAATAATAAATAAAATTATTGATACTGCTCGCGCCAGAGAAGCATCCAGACGTGCCCGAGAAATAACTCGTCGTAAAGTACTTTTCGATCCTTCTGGTCTTTCAGGAAAACTTGCAGATTGTCAAGAAAGTAATCCATTATTCTCTGAAATTTATTTAGTAGAAGGTGATTCTGCTGGAGGTTCAGCTAAGCAAGGGCGTAATCGTAAAAACCAAGCTATTTTACCATTAAAGGGAAAAATACTGAATGTTGAAAAAGCACCTTTTGATAAAATTCTCTCTTCACAAGAAGTAATAACCTTAATTACAGCTTTAGGTTGTGGTATTGGCAGAGAGGAATATAATTTAAATAAATTACGTTATCATCGTATAATAATAATGACTGATGCAGATGTAGATGGATCACATATACGTACTTTATTACTTACATTTTTTTATCGTCAAATGCCAGAAATTATCGAACGTGGTCATGTTTATATTGCTCAACCACCTCTTTATAAAGTTAAACAAGGCAATAAAGAGAAATATATTAGAGATGATAAAGAAATGGAAAAATATCAACTTTCCGTGTATCTAAATAATGCAAAATTATATAATCAGGATAACACCTGTGCATTAGATAATAATCTATTAAAAAAATTAGTGATAGATTATTCAGACGTACAGAAAATAATTAAAAATATGCAGTATCAGTATCCAGTAGATTTTTTAAATGCATTGATATATCACCCTAAATTTAGCAATCTTTCAGATAATTACAATGTAAAATGTTTGCTAGATACAATAGTAAATTTTTTAAATAAGCAACAGGAAAAAATTGGAATAATATACTCTGCTGATTTATATCATAATAAAGAAAATAACATGTTTGAACCACACATAAAAGTATGTAATTATGGTATAAACACAGAATATGTGTTAAATCATACTTTTTTTCAAAGTATAGAATACCAAAAAATATGTTCTTTAGGTGAAAAATTATGCGGTCTTATTAAAGAAAATAGTGAAGCATTTGTGGAACGTAATGGACGTCGTCAATATGTTAAAAATTTTAAACAAGTAATAGATTGGCTAATTAAAGATTCCTTCTCGAATATATCAATACAACGTTATAAAGGCTTAGGTGAAATGAATCCAAAACAACTATGGGAAACTACTATGGATCCTAATACTCGTACTATGTTACAAGTTACTATTAAAGATGCAATTAGTGCAGATAATCTTTTTAGTACATTAATGGGAGATGATGTTGAACAACGCAGAAATTTTATTTACCAAAATGCCTTACGCACAACTAATATTGATATTTAATGTTATCAATGAGATATGATTTCTTCTACTTTAAGCAAAATATCTAAAACATGAATAGTTTAATATATGCCAGTCATATTATGACTCATATGTTGTATATAAATAATTAGTATTTATATTAATTAAATTAGTAGATATTGATCTTTGTTGCAAATTTTATATTTATAAAGTATCAAGATATTTTAATCAACTTACAGAAATATTTTACTAATTTAATATTATTAACATATATAATAAATATAAAAATTGGATTTTTTATGTCAGTTAATATTCAAAATACTACAATAATTTCTTTAAAAAAGTTCTGTCAAAATCCACTGAGATTTCTATACAATGCAGATAACAGTATAATAGCTGTATGCGAAAATGATATTACAATTTTTTATGCCATAACTCCAAAAAAATTGACAGAAATTTTGGAAATAAAAACAACATATAAAAAAGCAAATTCTATATCATTAGATAATAAATTTAATAATCTATTAGTATCAAAACGACTAACAGTACCATTAGGAAAATTTGCTATGTATAAAGATTGGCAGCCGGATGAAGATTTACAGCACTGTGCCGCTATCTGGGGGATAGCACTTTATGAACCTATCACTGCAGCTGAATTAGCAGCTTTTGTGGATTATTGGAAAGCGGAAGGAAAATTATTTCATCATATACAGTGGCAACAGAAATTAGTTCGTAGTGTATATAGAAAACGATCATTAAAAAAGAAATATCATAAAGATAAAAGTCATTTAACAGATACTTTAATTAGAGATTTTAATATTCCATATGGTTTTCGAGGTGAATAATGAAAACAATAAATGATTTGTTAATTCGCTTAAAAAAAATTATGCCTCCTCATATTACACCAAAATTTACTTGTGCTAAAGATTTATTAACATGGAATCAGAAACAGGGAATATTATATTCACAATCTATTTTACAAGAAAATCAGGCAATGAAAATGCAGCGTATTATGGGACGTTCAGGTATTCGAGAATTACATATGAACTGCTCATTTGATAATTATCATATTGAAAATTCAGGTCAATATAAAGCTCTACAGATGGCACGTCAATATTCAGAACAATTTGAAACCAACATTGGTAGTTTTGTATTCTCAGGACGTCCAGGTACAGGAAAAAATCATTTAGCAGCAGCTATTGGTACAGATTTAATTATGAAGGGCAAAACTGTTATCATTGTGACTGTAGCAGATTTAATGTCTAATATGAAAGATACATTCAATAATACCAACAATCTAACTGAAGAAAGATTATTAAATGATTTTAGTAAGGTAGATTTATTAGTGATTGATGAAATAGGTATACAGACTGAATCTCGTTATGAAAAAGTAATTATTAATCAAATAGTAGATAGAAGATCTTCTTCTAAAAGACCTACAGGTATGCTTTCTAATCTTGATTATTCGGGTATGAGTATTTTATTAGGTGAAAGAGTAATGGATCGTATGCGTTTAGGAAATAGCATATGGGTGCGTTTTAATTGGGATAGTTATCGTAGTCGTATATTAGGTAACGAACATTAAAGATATCTATATATAATAAATATGATGGTTCATCTGATTACAAATTAATAAGTTAATTGATGAATTTTGCAAACAGATATATTAAAACTAAATAAGTTATTAGAAGAATATGTTTAATACTAATACTTTTCAAGGTTTGTTAATGAAATTACAACATTACTGGTCTTCTCAAGGTTGTACTATTATTCAATCAATAGATACAGAAGTGGGAGCAGCTACTTCGCATCCTATGACTTGTTTATGGGCATTAGGACCAGAACCTATTTCACTGGCTTATATACAAGCTTCTCGTCGTCCTACTGATGGCAGATATGGTAATAATCCTAATCGTTTACAACATTATTACCAATTTCAAGTAACTCTTAAACCATCTCCGATTAATATTCAAGATATGTATTTACAGTCTCTAAAATATTTAAATATAGATTTAACAATACATGATATCCGGTTTGTAGAGGATGACTGGGAAAATCCTACATTAGGTGCCTGGGGTTTAGGTTGGGAAATCTGGCTAGATGGTATGGAAATAACCCAATTAACGTACTTTCAACAAATAGCTGGAATTGACTGCAGACCAGTTACCGGTGAAATTACTTATGGTTTAGAACGTTTAGCTATGTACATACAAGGAGTAGATAACATATATGATTTAGTATGGAGTAATGGTCCTCAAGGGAAAATTACCTACGGTGATCTATTCTATGAAAATGAAATACAGCAGTCGGCTTATAATTTCCAATATGCTGATACTAGTTTTCTTTTGTATTGTTTTGATCATTATGAGAAAGAAATTAATAAATTATTAAAATTAAATAATCCTCTTATTTTTCCCGCTTATGAGCATATTTTAAAAGCCACACACATGTTCAATATTTTAGATGCTAGAAAAGCAATATCTGTTACTGAGCGTCAAAATTATATTACCAGGATTCGCACTTTAACCAAATCTATTGGCCAAGCTTATTACAATTATCGTAATATCATAGGTTTTCCTAGATATAATGAACTTAATAACAACACCAGCTATGATAAAAAAAACATTCCTAATGGAATTGGGGACAGAAGAGTTACCACCTAAAATATTGCGCAATATAGGGGAAAATTTAACTCATCTATTTACTCAAGAATTAAATAACGCTAAATGTAATTATGAACAAATTCAATGGTTTGCTACTCCTCGAAGAGTAGCTATTAAAATAATTAATTTATCTCTTTTACAAGAAAATATTAATATAAAAAAATATGGACCACTTATTGTAACTGCTTTCGATCAAGATGGCAAAATAACTGAAGCAGCAAAGAAATGGGCATTGAGTAATAATATTAATATTAGTCAAGCCACAAGAATACAAACTAATAAAGGTGAACGACTGGTATATTATAAGAATATACAAGGTAGACATGTAAAAGAGATCTTACCGACAATTGTGTGCAATACTATAAAAAAAATTTCTGTACCTAAATTAATGCGTTGGGGCAATAGTAGTATATATTTTGTTCGTCCTGTACACACGATCACTTTAATGTTAGGTAGAGAAATAATTGAAACAACTATATTAGGTCTACCTTCAAATCGCATTATATTAGGACACAGATTCATGGGTGAGTCTAAATTAATACTGGATGATGCTGATCAATATCCTAATATATTATATGAACGTGGTAAAGTAATAGCTGATTATTATCTACGTAAAAATCTAATACGAAACCAAGCTGAAATAGAAGCTAAACGTTTAGGTGGTGTCTTAAAGTTAACAGATGAGTTATTAGAAGAAGTAACTTCTTTAGTAGAATGGCCTGTTATTTTGACTGCTAAATTCGAAAAAAGATTTCTTAATATTCCTGTAGAAGTGTTAATTCATACTTTACAAGATAAACAAAAATATTTCCCATTATATGATACTAATGGTCAAATACTACCATACTTTATTTTTGTTACTAATATAGAATCCCTTGAGCCTGATAAAATTATTTTAGGAAATGAAAAAGTTATACGTCCTCGTCTTGTCGATGCTGAATATTTTCTAAAAATAGATAGGCAACAATCTTTAGAAGAACGGTTACCTGATCTTAAAAAAATAATTTTTCATAAAAAATTAGGTACTTTATTTGAGAAAACTCAACGTCTTAAAATATTAGCAGAATGGATAGCTAGTAAAATTGGTTGTGATATACCTCAATCTATACGTGCTGCTTTGCTTTCGAAGTGTGATTTAATAACCAATATGGTACTTGAGTTTCCTGAAACTCAGGGGATTATGGGTATGTATTATGCTCGTTATAGTAACGAATTAGAAGAAGTAGCAATAGCTTTAAAAGAACAATACTACCCTAGATTTGCAGGGGATAAAATTCCTTCTAACTTAATTTCTTGTAGCCTAGCTATTGCAGATAAATTAGATACTATAGTAGGCATTTTAGGTATTTCTCAATATCCTAAAGGAGATAAGGATCCTTTTGCATTACGACGTAATGCTATAGGAATTTTGCGCATCATTATAGAAAACAAACTATCTATTGATCTAAAAATATTGATCAATAAAATAATTATTTTATATGATAAACATATCACTAACAATAAAGTTATTGATGAAGTTATTGATTTTATATTCGGACGTTTTCTTAATTGGTATCAAGAAAAAGGTTATAGTAACAATGTTATCCATGCGGTTTTAGCAATACTTCCTACTTGTCCATTAGATTTTGATGCTCGTGTAAGAGCTGTTAGTTATTTTCTTACTTTAGAGGAATCATTTATTTTACTATCTTTAAATAAACGTATTTCCAATATTTTGTCGAAGACAACTGATAAGTTGAATAAAAATATAAATGTTTATTTATTACAAGAATCAGAAGAAATTCTCTTAAATAATCTCTTAAATAAGATACAGACAAAACTAGAATCATATTGCATAAATAAACAGTATCAAGAAGCTTTAATTGAATTAACTAGTTTAAATAAACCAATAGATAATTTTTTTAAAACAGTAAGAATTAATACATCTAATAAGTTATTACGTCTTAATCGTTTAACTTTACTTACTAAAGTACAAGAACTTTTTTTAAAAGTAGCAGATATTTCTTTATTATACTAATTATGATCAAATTGAGATTTTTAATAATTTTATTTAAAAATAATAATTAAAGGAAGCATATATAATTGAATCATACTAATAATATATCTGTTATTTATAAAGAACAGATTTGGAACAGAAGAAATTTAAAAAAATCGGTAAGTGATTGGTTAGCAGATGAAATGCCAGTTGCCCTAGTTTATAATGGAGTAGCTCATACTGTTATAATGGTTTTGCCAAAAGATTTAAAAAATCTAGCAATAGGTTTTTCATTATCAGAAGGTATCATTGAAATACCTCAAGATATTTACGATATTGAAATATTATTTCACGATAATGGAATTGAAATACGAATAGAAATTTCTAGCCGACGATTTTTGATATTACAAAACAGAAGACGTACAATGATTGGACGCACTAGTTGTGGTATATGTGGTATAGAAAAACTAGAACATTTTAATCAACGTCTTAAACCATTATCTTTTAACGTAACTTTTAATTTAGAAAATTTAGACCTAGCATTAGATGAAATTAAAATATTTCAACCTATTGGCATATTAAGTGGATGTACACACATAGCTGCTTGGATATTGCTAGATGGATCTATATTATCAGCATTTGAAGATGTGGGTAGACATGTTGCTATTGATAAATTATTAGGTTACCGTAGTCAGCAATCTAAATTACTTTGGCAACAAGGTGCTATATTAATTTCTAGTAGAGCGAGTTATGAGATAGTACAAAAATCTATTATTTGTGGAGTGGAAATTCTATTCACTATTTCGGCGGCAACTCGTATGGCTGTAAAACTCGCTAAACAATATAATCTAACTTTAGTAGGTTTTAATAAAATAGGATTTTCTACGATATATACTCATCCTAATAGACTAATATAATTTAGTTCTCCTAATCTAATTAAGAACTTATATATTCTAAACTAATCAAAATATTATTTTAATAAAAATAGAGAGATTAACATGAGTTATTCATTACCATCACTATCATATCCATATGATTCTTTAGAACCTTATTTGGATACAAGAACTATGGAAATCCATCATACTAAGCATCATCAAACTTATATTAATAATGCTAATATGGCATTAAAAGGTACTGTATTTGATAACTTAACAGCATATGAATTAATAACTAATTTAGATAAAATTCATCAAGATAAAAAGACTTTTTTACGCAATAACATAGGAGGTCATGTAAATCATAGTATATTTTGGAAACTCTTAAAAAAAGGTACTTCACTGAAAAATGAATTACAAATAGCAATTAAAGATAATTTCGGGAGCATAGAAGAATTTAAAGAAAAATTTGAATTATTAGCATCTTCACATTTTGGTTCTGGTTGGATATGGTTAATAAATAAGAATGATAAATTATTTCTTACTTCTACAAATAATCAAGATAATCCCTTAATGGGAGAAAACATAATAGGAATTTCAGGATATCCTATATTCGGTTTAGATGTTTGGGAACATGCATATTACTTAAAATATCAAAATAGACGGCTTGATTATATAAAGGCATTCTGGAATGTAATTAATTGGGATGAAGCTAATAAAAGGTTTTTATCTAAGTAGCAAAATATTATCCCGACAAGATTTATCTTGCGGGATATTTATTAAAAAAATAATTATTTAATAACAAAAATAATGTATTAATTTTTTAATTAGGTTATGAGTAGGTTTAATAAATACCATATCTAGAAATTCATCCTTTTGATGAGCTTGTTCTATTGAACCTGGACCAATGATTAAAGTCGGACAAATCTTTTGAATAAAAGATGCTTCAGTACAATAATCTACTGAGCAAGCTTTAGTTCCGGTAATTCTTTCTAAAAATTTTACTATTTCATGATATGAGGAGCATTCATAAGCAGGAATATAGGGATGTAATTCACTTATACTAATACGTTTAGACCAGCATGGATTAACATAAGTTAAAACATTATTTATAAGATTGTTTATTTCCATTATAGTAATATCTGAAGTAGGACGAATATCTATATGTAATTCACAATAACCGCATATGCAATTACTGGCGTGACCTCCATGAATATAACCAAAATTAATAGTAGGATAAGGGATATTAAATAAATTATTTTGATAATTTTCTCGAAGATCATTACGTAATTTTAGCAAATAATCAATAATTTCATAAACTATTTCAATAGCATTTATTCCTTTGAAAGGATTACTAGAATGAGCTGACTGTCCTTGTATATGAATAGCTTTTGAAATATGACCTTTATGTGCACGTATAGGTTTCAAACAACTAGGTTCACCTATTATAGCATAATCAGGATATATAGTGGTGTATTCAGAAAATTGTTTAGCTCCTGCCATACTAGTTTCTTCTTCAGCAGTTGCTAGGATATAAAGTGGTTTTTTGAGCTTCAAAGGATTTAAATTTCTTACGGCATTGAGTATAAATGCAAAAAAACATTTCATATCTACACTACCTAATCCATAAAGTTTATTGTTTTTCTCCGTCAATATAAATGGATTATATGTCCATTTTTCTATATCAGCAGGTATAGTATCAGTATGTCCAGTTAATAATAAACCACCTTCACCGTTACCTATACTAGCTAACATATTAAGTTTTATATTATTATTTATATTATTAACAAATGTTGTTTCTACTTTAAATCCTATATGTTCAAACCATTCACATAGTAAATGAATGATATCTTCATTACTTTGGTCAATTAAAGGATTATTAGAACTAATAGAAGGAGTAGCTATTAATTGACTATATAGATCAATAAAAGTGGGTAATTTTTTTGTCACTATTGACACTCTTTAATTTAAGATGTATTCATTAGAATAATTAGTTTTTATAAAAACCATTTTATATTATGTAGCATATAATATAAAATTGTTCTAATTTATGAGAGATAAATTTTGTTAAATACTCTAATTGTTGGTGCGAGTGGTTATACTGGTATAGAACTAGCAGTATATTTAAATCGTCATCCACACATAAATATCGCTGGATTAGTAATATCGTCACATAGTCCAGATATTGGAAAAAAAATTTCTGATATTCATAAGCATTTAAAATCTATTATAGATATAGAGCTGGAACCAATAAGAGATCCATTAGATTATGGAGGAGATATTGATGTAGTTTTTTTAGCTACTTCACATATGGTAAGTCATAATTTAGCACCAAAATTTTTAGAAGTTGGGTGTATAGTATTTGATTTATCGGGAGCCTTCCGTGTAAATGATGTAGAATTTTACAAAAAATATTATAATTTTACTCATCGTTATAAACATTACTTAGATAAAGCTGTATATGGTTTAGCTGAATGGCAAAAAGAAAAAATTAAAACAGCCCAATTGATTTCTGTACCAGGTTGTTATCCTACAATTTCTCACTTAGCATTAAAACCTTTAGTTAAAGAAGATGTATTAGATAAATCACAATGGCCAGTAATTAATGCTATTAGTGGAGTTAGTGGTATTGGACGTAAAGCCATTATTGATAATTCTTTTTGTGAAGTTAGTTTGCAACCTTATGGAATATTTCATCATCGTCATCATCGTGAAATAGTTAATTTTCTTGGTATACCAGTAATTTTTATTCCTTATGTTTGTAATTTTCAACGTGGTATTTTAGCCACAGTTACCTGTCTTTTAAAGAAAGGCATAAAAGAAGAGCAGATTCTTAATATTTATCAAAAATATTATAATGATAAACCATTGATTAGACTTTATAAAAAGGATATACCTGCAATTAAATCAGTTGTAGGTTTACCATTTTGTGATATTGGGTTTGCGGTGAAACATCAACATTTAATTGTAACAGTAGCAGAAGACAATCTATTAAAGGGTGCATCTTCACAAGCAATTCAATGTTTAAATATTCGTTTTAGTTTTATAGAAACCTTATCACTCATTTAATGGAATAAACAGCATATGATGAATCCTTTAGTTATTAAGCTGGGAGGTACTATACTAACCAATAATGAAGCTAGGGACAATTTATTTCGTGTATTATCATCTTACCTCTTGGCATTTGATCGTCCAATAGTAATTATTCATGGAGGTGGATGTTTAATAGATGAAATGATGAACACATTGAACTTACCCATAACAAAAAAAAATGGTTTACGTTATACTCCTACCGATCAAATTGATTTAGTAACAGGCATATTAGCAGGAACTGCTAATAAAAAATTATTGGCATGTGCTAAAAAACAAAATATTAATAACGTGGTTGGTCTATGTTTAGGTGATGGTACAATAGCACATGTTATACAGTTAAATGAAGAGTTAGGAAATGTAGGTAAAATAAGAGCCAATAATCCCGGTTTATTAAATACTCTACTAAGTTCAAGTTATTTAGTAATAATGAGTTCTATAGCCATTACAGCAGATGGTGCTCTTATAAATGTTAATGCGGATCAAGCAGCTACTATTTTAGCAACTATGTTAAATGCTGATTTAATTTTCCTATCAGATGTTAGTGGTATTCTTGATGCTAAAGGAACTATCATTAAAGAAATTAATAGCATAAAAGCTAGAGAACTAATACACAAAGGTGTTATTAGTAATGGTATGATAGTAAAAATAAATGCTGCTCTACAAGCTGCACAACTTTTAAAAAGATCTGTTCACATATCAAGTTGGCATTATAAAGAAAAATTAATAGACTTGTTTAATGGTATACCAATTGGCACTAAAATTTTATTATAAAAATAAAAATTAGATTTCAAGGTTATTAAAATGCAAAAAAGTAATGTCAATAAAGTTGTTTTAGCTTATTCTGGTGGTTTAGATACTTCGGTAATTATTCCTTGGTTAAAAGAGAATTATACTTCTTGCAAAGTAGTGGCTTTTATAGCAGATATTGGTCAGCAGCTAAATGATATTAACGAAATTAAAATCAAAGCAAAACAATTAGGAGCTGATGAGTGTTATGTCATAGATATAAAAGAAGAATTTGTAAGTGATTATATTTATCCAATGTTAAAAACTGGAGCTATTTATGAAAACAGTTATCTTCTTGGTACAGCTATAGCACGTCCAATAATTGCTAAAACACAAGTAGATTTAGCATTGAGAATTGGAGCGGATGCACTTTGTCATGGTGCGACCGGGAAAGGAAATGATCAAGTGAGATTTGAAAGTACTTATGCTGCATTAGCACCACAATTGCATATAATTGCTCCCTGGCGAGAATGGAAATTAAAATCACGCAAAGAATTGCTCAATTATCTTAAAAAATTGGGTATTTCGTCTAATGCTTCTACAGAAAAAATTTATAGTAAAGATGAAAATGTTTGGCATATTTCAACAGAAGGTGGAATTTTGGAAGATCCTTGGAATATAGCAACTAAAGAATGCTGGACTTGGACTTTAGATCCCTTAGATGCTCCAGATCAACCAGAAAATATTACTATAAAGATAAATCAAGGTGGAATAATAAGTGTTAATGGTGAAAATTTAAATCCGTATCAATGTTTACATAATTTAAATGTATTAGGAGCTAAACATGGTGTAGGACGTATAGATATTGTGGAAAATCGTTTAATAGGTATTAAATCTCGAGGCTGTTATGAAACTCCAGGTGGGACAATCATGATGACGGCATTACGTGCTGTAGAACAACTAGTTATGGATCGAGATAGTCTAAAATTACGTGATTATTTAGCTAAAGAAATGTCTTACCTAATTTATGATGGCAAGTGGTTCACTCCTACAAGTAAATCTATACAGAGTGCTGCTTTATCATTAGCGGAAGATATAAATGGTGAAATAACTATCCAACTGTATAAAGGACAATCAAAAGCGATTCAAAAAAAATCTGGTAATAGTTTATATTCTAGGGAATTTGCAACATTTGGAGAAGATACAGTATATGATCAAGGTGATGCAGAAGGTTTTATTCGTTTATACTCTCTTCCTTCACGTATACGTGCCTTAAAAAATAAATTCAATTAAATAATTATTTTTATATTAATTCTAATATGGAGTATTATTAATGGTACTTTGGGGAGGACGCTTTACTAATGCAATAAACCAAAATTTTAAAAAATTTAATAGTTCGTTAAGTTTCGATTATATTTTAGCGGAACATGATATAGTTGGCTCAATTGCATGGTCTAAAGCATTAGCAACAGTTAATATTCTGAATAAAGATGAGCAAGAAATAATCGAAAAAGCCTTACATGAAATATTAAATGAGATACACCTGTATCCGAATAAAATTCTAGATAGCGAAGAGGAAGATATTCATAGTTGGATTGAAAATAGATTAATTTCCAGAGTAGGAATTTTAGGTAAAAAAATTCACACTGGACGTAGTCGTAATGATCAAGTAACTACTGATTTAAAACTATGGTGTAAATCTCAAATACATTTAATTTTAGATGCTATACATAGGTTTCAAAATTCACTAGTTCTTGCTGCAGAAATTAATCAACATGTAATTATGCCAGGTTACACTCATCTACAACATGCTCAACCAATAACTTTTGCTCATTGGTGTTTGGCTTATTTTGAAATGTTGATAAGAGACCAAAAACGATTAAATGATACTCTATCTCGTTTGCAAATTAGTCCACTAGGTTGTGGAGCTTTAGCAGGAACGGCTTATGATATCGATCGCGACCAATTAGCTAAGTCTTTAGGATTCTCATCGGCAAGTGGTAATAGCTTAGATACGGTATCTGATAGAGATTATGTATTAGAATTACTTTCTAATGCAGCAATTGGTATGATACATCTTTCGAGATTTGCGGAAGATCTAATTTTTTTTAATACTGAAGAAGCAGCTTTTATAGAATTATCTGATCAAGTCACTTCTGGTTCTTCTCTTATGCCTCAGAAAAAAAATCCTGATTCTCTAGAACTAATCCGTGGTAAATGTGGTCGTGTACAAGGTGCATTAATGTCGATGATGGTAACTATGAAAGGATTACCACTTTCTTATAATAAAGATATGCAGGAAGATAAAGAAGGACTTTTTGATGCTACAAACACGTGGATAAATTGCATTGATATATCAACTTTAATAATGGATACTCTAAAAGTGAAAATTAACAGATGCGAGGAAGTAGTAACACGTGGATATAGTAATGCGACAGAATTAGCTGATTATTTGGTTAAAAAAGGTATGACTTTTCGTGAATCTCATACTATCGTAGGAAAAATAATATTAGAAGCCATCAAAGATAATACAAAATTACAAGAAATGAGTTTAGCTAAAATGCAAAAATTTAGCTGTCTTATTGATAAGGATGTATATTCTATTTTAGAATTAGATTCTTGTATAAAAAAAAGAAATGCAAAAGGAGGAGTATCATTCGAGCAAATTTCTTTTGCTATCAAACAAGCTAAAAAACATCTAGATGTATATCATAAGTAGTATATGTTATGTAATAATCGTATGAATATATTATTTACTAAAGAGTATATATAGCACCTTAAAAGCAAAAATTTTAATCTTTCTGGTGCGCTACTGCCAGTTTGGGACTTGATTCAGATATTAGAGGTTTATCTATATATAAAAAATTAAGATATTGTAATGAAATATTTATTCAGGTATTTGCTTATCGATAAAAAGACGCGGAAGATTTTATTAAGATAACAACATATATTATCTAAGTGGTGCATCAACAATATCTTTTAGGTTTAAGCATGTAGCACTGTGAGTTTCATTACCTGCTTTAAGAAGACAATTTTCTCCTATTATTGGCTTAATGCTGAAGATCAAATCTGCAATTCGTTTGATACGAAATAGTATTATCGATCTTTTAGCTAAACCTAATACAGTAAATTATGATTATACAAAACAATTAATAAAAAAATTTTTATATAATATTCATACATATAGGTACTATAGATCTAGTAATGATAGTATAAAAATTACTTTACAATAAATATTCAACATAATTAAACAACGTATAAAAAGAAATGGTTCTTCGAATACTATAGTATTAGGTGCCCCACCATTTTCATTTGTATCAAATGATACTATATGATATTTTTACTCAAGGTCATACACCTATACACTATTAATATAATCAGCTAATGGCACATATAATTGCATCATTAATAAACGATAAATTAGCCTTTTTTAATAAATCTGGACGATCCTAAATTTTTTATATTTCCATTAATATGAAAAGTGAACAGTTAACACCTATTTTGTACAGTTATGGTTTTCCCAATTTGATAAATCATCTATTAAGATAAGTAAGTCTTTATTTATAAACAATATATCGAATAATAAGGTTGCTTTTATTTAAAATAGTAGATATAATAGTATTTTTATGTAATAGATTTTAAAAAAATGTTCTTTAACAATTTATCAAGTAATTTGTGTGAGTACTTATAGATTGATATTCAAGCCATAAAGAGATCAAATCTCTGTGAGATATAACGTGTAATCAAATTATTTGTTACATGTTTTCGCATAAATATGTGCCTTATAAAAAAACAAAACATCTTTCAAAAATTGAAGAGTTTGATCATGGCTCAGATTGAACGCTAGCGGCAAGCTTAACACATGCAAGTCGAACGGTAACAGAAAAAAGCTTGCTTTTTTGCTGACGAGTGGCGGACGGGTGAGTAATGTCTGGGGATCTACCTAATGGCGGGGGATAACTACTGGAAACGGTAGCTAATACCGCATAATGTTGTAAAACCAAAGTGGGGGACCTTATGGCCTCACACCATTAGATGAACCTAGATGGGATTAGCTTGTAGGTGGGGTAAAGGCTCACCTAGGCAACGATCCCTAGCTGGTCTGAGAGGATGACCAGCCACACTGGAACTGAGATACGGTCCAGACTCCTACGGGAGGCAGCAGTGGGGAATCTTGCACAATGGGCGCAAGCCTGATGCAGCTATGTCGCGTGTATGAAGAAGGCCTTAGGGTTGTAAAGTACTTTCATCGGGGAAGAAGGATATGAGCCTAATATTCTCATATATTGACGTTACCTGCAGAAGAAGCA
>NZ_AP010873.1 GCF_000828515.1 Candidatus Ishikawaella capsulata Mpkobe
CTTTTACCTTCATGTGTTTTTGCAGATATTTGTTCATAATAACATCTTCTTTTTAAGTTATTAAAATCTTTTTTAAAGTTATTAACATTTTTTTGTCTTTTAGATCCTATATAGATCCTAAAAGATCCTAAAAGATCCTAAAAGATCCCCGTTTTTGTTAAAGCATATGTGATAAGGTTTTATAGTACTTTAAGATTCACTATAGTCAGTAAAACGTTCACTATAGTCAGTAAAACGTTCACTATAGTCAGTAAAACGTTCACTGTAATCAGTAATAATGTTCACTATAATCAGATAACATCTCATGTTAATTAACAATATGAATATTTTATAAAAATAATGAATATAGACATTGAAAGTAAATATTTACTCGAACCATTTCTTTCAGTTACTAAAAATACTGGTGAAATTGTTTATTTATCTCCAAATAAAAATAATACAGTTCAACCTGTAGCATTAATGCGTTTAGGATTATTCGTTCCCACTTTAAAATCTACTGCACGAAGAAAATCTTCATTTGTAGTATCTACTGATGCTACAAGAGCTTTCAAAAATTTATCTTTAGTAAGAGCAGAAGGTTATAATAAAATTACTATTGTTGGAGAAAGATTAGATATGGATAGTGATTTTAAAACATGGATAGGTATAATTCAGTCATTTGCAAAATTTGCTTCTACAAAAAATAGTGTTACGTTGCCTTTTATAAATTTTATAAAAATGTGTGGAATACCTTCAGCGCATTCATCATCAGTTTTACGTAAACGTCTTGATGCTTCTTTACGTCGTATTGCTACTAATACTTTATCTTTTGAGGGAAATGGAAAAGCCTATCATACGCATTTAGTACAATCTGCTTACTATAATAGTGAAAAGGATATTGTGAATATTCAAGCAGACCCTAATTTATTCGAATTATACAATTTTGATCATAAGGTTTTATTACATTTACGTGCTATTTCATTTCTTAAACGTAAAGAATCTTCACAGGCTTTATATACTTATTTAGAAAGTTTACCTTTAAATCCAGGACCAGTTTCAATATCACGTTTAAGATTACGCTTAAATTTGAGTTCTAAAATTACTACACAAAATTATATTGTAAGAAGAGCATTGAAACAATTGCAAAAAATTGGTTATTTAGATTATTCTGAAGTAAAAAGTAACAATTGCATATTTTTTATTATTCATCGTCGTACTCCTAAATTAAAAAATATTGATGTAATATCTAATGTTGATTTTGAATAGTAATTTTTAATAACTTAGATAAGTTACCTAAAATGGTTAATTTAACTATAGTTAAATTAACCATGACGGAGATAAGTATGTCACAATCTAAAAAACTAATACAAGCAGTTCGAATTTATTTACGTGTAAGTACTGATAAACAGGATCTTAAACGACAGGAAATGGTTGTTATGAATACATTATCATCGGATTACTATATTGCAGGCATATATAGAGAAAAAGCCTCTGGAGCTCGTACAGATCGTCCTGAATTAATGCGTATGATTTCTGATTTAAAATTTGGAGAAATTGTTATTGCTGAAAAAATTGATAGGATTAGTCGCTTACCTTTAGAAGAAGCTGAAATATTAATTGATTCTATTCGTAATAAAGGTGTAAAATTAGTTATACCAGGTATAGTTGATTTAACAGATTTAATTCATGAAGTAAAAGGTGTTAATAATATTATTATTAGCTGTATGCAAAATATGCTATTAAAAATAGCTTTACAAATGGCAAGAGATGATTACGAAACTCGTCGTGATCGTATTCGTCAAGGTGTGAATATTGCTAAAAAAGCAGGAAAATATAAAGGGCGTCCTCCTAAAAAGATGATTCATGAATATATTGTTAGTTTAAGAAAAAAAGGCCATAGTATATATAATACTGCTAAGATGGCACAATGTAGTGTTAGTCAAGTAAAACGCATATGGGCAATGAATAAGATAAATAAAATTTAATAATAAAATATTAATCAATATAATTGATACTACTTAGTAGTTAATTTATAATAAATCCACATAATAAGAAAATAAATGAAAAAAGTTAAATTACATAATAAAGAAGAAATTAATAAAGTACGTGAAGCTGGTCATGCTGCTGCCTGTGTATTAGATATGATTCAATCTCATATAGTTATAGGAATAACTACAAAAAAATTAGATAAAATCTGTCACAATTTCATTGTAAATAAATTAAAAGTAATACCTGCAAATTTAGGATATAACGGTTTTGCTCATACTATTTGCACATCAATTAATGAAGTAGTATGTCATGGTATTCCTTCTGATAGGAAATTGCGCGATGGTGATATTATTAATATAGATGTTGCTGTTATTAAGGATGGTTGGTATGGAGATACTAGTCGTATGTACTTTGTAGGTACTCCTTCAATAAAAGCTAAATGTTTAGTAAACACTTGTTATGAGGCTATGATAGCAGGTATAAATGTAGTTAAACCTGAAGTAACAATAAATAACATAGGAATAGCAATTCAAAGAATTGCTAAACAAAAGGGTTTTTCTGTTGTAAGAGAATATTGTGGACATGGTATAGGACAAACTTATCATACTTATCCTCAAATAATACATTATAATAGTTTAGAAAATACTTCAAAATTAAAAACAGGAATGATTTTTACAATTGAACCTATGTTAAATGAAGGCAAAGCTAAAACTGTTGTTCTTTCAGATGGTTGGACAGTAGAAACCCGAGATCATAGCTTATCAGCTCAATGGGAACATACTATTGCAGTAACAGATAACGGATTTGAAGTTTTAACTAAATAAGCTAAAAAATATTTTACTTGTCAATATTTTAATTATCTATTTGAGAGAAATGAATTTAAGGAGGAATAAAGTGTTTTTTCAACCTAAAAGAGAGGATTTTGATAAATATATAGTGCCTTGTTTTTCACCAGCTCCATTTATACTAGTGAAAGGAAGAGGATCACGTTTATGGGATCAAGAAAATAAAGAGTATATAGATTTTGCAAGTGGAATAGCAGTGACTTCTTTAGGTCATTCAAATGTTAAATTAATAAATGCTTTAAACACGCAATTAAATAAACTTTGGCATGTATCTAATATTTATACAAATGAACCTGTATTAAAATTAGCTAAAAAACTAGTTGAATTAACTTTCGCTGATAAAGTTTTTTTTTGTAATTCTGGAGCTGAAGCCAATGAAGCTGCCTTAAAATTAGCACGCAAATATGCTAATGAATATTATGACAAAACAAAAAATGAAATTATAGCATTTGAAAATTCTTTTCATGGTCGTACCTTATTTACTGTTACTGTAGGTGGTCAGTCTAAATACTCTGATAATTTTGGTCCATTACCACCAGCTATTACTCATTTACCATATAATGATTTGAAAACTTTTGAACAACATATTTCATCTAAAACATGTGCAGTTATTGTTGAGTTAATTATAGGAGAAGGTGGTGTAATACCAATAGATCCTTTTTTTCTAGAACAAGTGCGAAAAATTTGTACAAATTATGATATTACATTAATTTTTGATGAAATTCAAACAGGCATGGGACGTACTGGTTATTTATATGCTTATCAAGAATATAATATTGTTCCAGATATTCTCACTAGTGCAAAAGGGTTAGGTGGTGGATTTCCTATTGGAGCTATGTTAACAAAAGAAAAATGGGCACAAATTTTTCAACCAGGTACTCATGGTACTACATTTGGAGGAAATCTTTTAGCTGCAACAGTAGCTGAAACTGTTTTATCTCAATTAGATTATGAAATGTTGTCAGGTGTATTGCAACGACATGATATTATCATGAATGAATTAATTAAATTAAATAAAAAATACAATATATTTCAAATAATAAGAGGCAAAGGATTACTTATTGGAGCTCAATTATCTTCTATTTATTATGGAAAAGCAAAAAAATTAACTCAATTAGCTTCAGAAGAAGGATTACTTATATTAATAGCTGGATCTAATGTAGTAAGATTTACTCCAGCTCTTAATATCCCTCTAGATGATATATATGAAGGTTTTCAATATTTCGAACAAGCTATCATTCGTTTTAAGGATAAATAATAATGATCTTATTTCGTCCTATTCAAGAAAAAGATTTACCAGATATTATAAAACTTTCAACAAATACAGGTATTGGCTTAACCTCATTACCTTATGATCCAGGATATTTAGAAAACAGAATATTATGTAGTACTAATACTTTTAATGGTAAATTGCCTAGATCAGAACAATATTATATGTTTGGACTAGAAGATCTTAATAGTAATCAAATTGTAGGAATTAGTGCTATTGAATCTGCTGTAGGTTTAAAAGATTTATTTTTAAATATTTATATTGAAAAAATAAATAATGTTTCATCACTTATTTATTTGCATCACAAATTAAGCATGTTGAGTATACATGCTCATTATACTGGAAATACTGAGCTATGCACACTTTTTTTACATCGCAATTATCAGAAAAATAAAAATGGTCTCTTATTATCTAAAGCAAGATTTTTATTTATTGCTTGTTTTAAACACTTATTTTCTTCGCGCTTAATTGCGGAAATGAGAGGAATAGTTAACAAAAAAGATGAATCTATCTATTGGAATGCTATAGGTCGTCATTTTTTTAATATATCATTTGCTGAAGCAGATTATCTTAGTAATACAGGTATAAAATCTTTCATGTCTAACCTTATACCTTATTATCCTATTTACTTAGATTTATTACCATCAAAAGTAAAAAATATTATAGGAAAAACACATTTAGATAGCTTACCAGCTCAAAAATTTTTAGAGCAAGAAGGATTTTATTGGAACCAATCTATTGATGTTTTTGATGCAGGTCCAATTTTAGAAGCAAATACTGATAGAGTACATAGCATTTGTAATAGCAAAGTATTTAAAATAACAGAAAAAAATAAAAATTTACCTATTTCAGGTAAAGGATTTACATTGATCTCTAATGAAAAATTTAATAATTTTCGAGCTTTACTATTGGAAAATAATTGTATAAATCAATTAATAAAACTCAATTCTGCTCAGTATGATGCATTAGAAGTTGAAATAGGAGATACTCTGCGTTTTGTTAATTTGTATCCCGAGAATAAAAAATATGAATGTTAATTCCAATTTTATAAATGGAAAATGGAAATCAGGTCATGGAACTATTATAAATAAAATAGCTCCTGAAGATAAATCAGTAATTTGGCGAGCACATAGTGCAGATTATGATGATGTAAATGAAGCATGTGAATCAGCTAGTAATGCTTTTAATTATTGGTCTAAAATAAATATTGAGCAACGTATGGGTTACATAAATCACTATGTAACTTTGCTACATAAATATAAACAGCAAATAGCAACTATAATATCTCAAGAAACAAGCAAACCATTGTGGGAAACCTATATTGAGGTTCAATCAATGATAGATAAAGTTTTAATATCTAAAGTTTCTTGGGAAAAAAGAACAGGATATGGTGAAATTAAAATATCTAATAAAAGAATTTTATTACACCATAAAGCACATGGGGTTATGGCAGTTTTTGGACCATATAATTTTCCTGGTCATTTACCTAATGGTCATATTATTCCTGCTTTAATTGCTGGTAATACTGTTGTTTTTAAACCTAGTGAATTAACACCTGCTACAGCGGAAATTATAACTAAAATTTGGCAAGAAACTAATTTACCAGATGGTGTTTTAAATTTAATTCAAGGTGATAAAAAAACTGGTCAAATGCTTTTAATGAATAAAAACATAAATGGAGTACTTTTTACAGGTAGCACAAAAGTAGGTTGTTATTTTCACCGTTATTTTGCAGGACAACCAGAAAAAATTTTAGTTTTGGAAATGGGAGGAAATAATGCTTTAATTATCGATAATTTTGAAGATGAATATATAAACTATGTAGTGGATTTAATTATTCAGTCTGCATTTATTTCAGCAGGTCAACGTTGTACTTGCGCTAGACGTTTATTAATTAAATCAGGAAAAAAAGGTGATAACTTAATTTTGAATTTAATAGAAAAAAGTAAACAATTGTCAATAGGTCATTGGAATAATCAACCACAACCTTTTATGGGTGGTGTAATTTCACATAAACATGTTGATAATATGTTACAAATTCAAAATAATTTACAATTATTAGGAGGAAGAATATTATTGCAAATGAAACAAATTGAAAAAAATGCTACTTTTTTAACTCCTGGTATTATGGAGACAACAAATATTAATCTTCCTGATGAAGAATATTTTTGTCCATTTATAAAAATAACACGATATGAACATTTTGATCAAGCAGTAGATATTGCTAATAATACCAAATATGGTTTAGCAGTAGGATTAGTATCTAACGATGAATCATTATTTAACTCTTTAATAATTAAGTCACAGGCAGGAATAGTCAATTGGAATAATGCATTAACAGGAGCTTCTAGTAGAATGCCCTTTGGTGGCATAAAATCTTCAGGTAATCATCGTCCTTCTGGATACTATGCAGCAGATTATTGTGCTTGGCCTGTAGTTTCTTTAATTAATTAAATATATTTTTTGCAAAGGTTTATAATGTGAATGGTATTTCTAATATTGAAGTAAATTTTGATGGATTAGTAGGTCCTACTCATCATTATGCTGGTCTTTCAATAGATAATAACGCATCTTTTAATAATCGTTATAAATTATCTAATCCTCGTAAAGCTGCCTTGCAAGGATTAGAAAAAATGAAGTTTTTATTCGATAGAGGTTTTTTTCAGGGAGTATTTCCTCCACAGTTACGACCAAATATATTTGCTTTAAGAAAATTAGGATTTAGCGGAACAGAAAAACAAATATTAAATAGTGTAGCAAATACTTCTATAGATTTATTATCTGCTTTTACTTCTGCTTCATCAATGTGGTTAGCTAATGCTGCAACAATATCACCTTCAAATGATAGTTTAGATAGAAAAGTGCATTTTACAGTTGCTAATTTAAATAATTATTTACATCGATCTCAAGAACATTTGTTTAATGCAATGATTTTAAAAAAAATTTTTCACAATGAAAAATTCTTTTCTCATCATTCTGCCTTAATTCAACAAAAAAGTTTTAGTGATGAAGGATCAGCTAATCACATGAGAATTTCCTGGGATGAAATTAATCAAGGAATACAAATCTTTGTTTATGGTAATAGTGTATTTAATCATTTAAAATCAAAAGATTTTAATTATCGTCAAACTCTGGAAGCTAGTACTGCAATATCACGTTTGCATCAGTTAGATCCTAATTATACTTTATTTTTTAAACAAAATCCTTTTGCAATAAAACATGGAGTTTTTCATAATGATGTTATTGCTGTTTCTAACAAAAATTTGTTATTTTATCATGAATATGCTTTTACTAATCAAAATGAAAATATTGATAAAATAATTTCCAAAAGTTATAAACTTAATCTACCATTTATAGCTATAGAAGTATTAGAAAAAGATGTGAAACTATCCGAAGCAATATCGTCATACTTATTTAATAGTCAAATATTAAGTAAAAATAATGGAAAAATGATTATTTTAGTTCCAGATGAATGTTACTATATTGAGAATATATGGAACTATCTTAATAAAATTATTGCGAATGATTTGTATCCAATAGATGAGATTCAAACAATTAATTTACATGAAAGTATGTGCAATGGAGGTGGTCCTGCTTGTCTACGTTTAAAAGTAATGTTGAATCAAGAGCAATTTAAATCAATAAATGCCAATTTTTTATTAAATGACTTACTATATGAAAAATTAAAGAAATGGATTAACAAATATTATAGGGATCAATTATGCATTAATGATCTTATTGATGTTCAACTTTTAACTGAAGTATATCAAGCTTTAGATGAATTAACTCAAATATTAAAAATAGGTTCAATTTATAAATTTCAATCAATATGATTTTTTAAATTTTATTAAAAATAAAATTATATAATAGGACATTTTTTTCTATTTAAGTTTTCTATAAATTCATTATTCAAATTTAAATGTTGTTGTACTAGATAAGGAGGTGTAACAGCTAACCATTGATTAAGAGAAATATCTGCATAATAATTACTATTGAAAATTTCTAAGAAAATTAATCTCTCAGGACCTGTATTTTGTATGTAATGTCCCATTGCAAAAGGAACATAACCAACATCTCTTGATTTAAAATCAAATGTTCTAGCTTGACCTGATGAAGCGAATACACCCATTCTACCTTGTCCACTAATATAATATTGCCATTCATCATTATTTGGATGCCAGTGTAATTCTCTGATAGAACCCGGTTCTAATAACACTAATGCAGCTGATATGTTTTTTGATATGTGAAAAGTTGAAGAGTCTGCAATATATATTTCACCTTTTTTTGTTTTTATAATATTATTATTCATTAGTTTATAACTAAATTTATACCTAGAATTTTGAGTCATTTTTATATTTTTATAATAAATTTTATTATTTATTTCACCTGAAAAAATATATTTTTTTTCTGGAGAAGGTAAATTCTTGAAAATTTCTTTTCTGGTATTAAAGTTTTTTGCCAAGATATCAATTGGTATATGTTTAAACCAATCACTTAATAAAAAAGTACTTTCTTCATCAAAATTTCCGTTATCAAAAACTAATAAGAACTCACATCCATCTTTACTTAATCCTTGAATAGAATGTGGAATTCCTGGAGGAAAATACCATAGATCTCCCACATTTACATCTTTAATGAACCATTTACCTTTTATATCTATAGCAGTTATTCTAGCTTTACCGTACAACATATAAGCCCATTCTGCTTCTTTGTGCCAATGTAGTTCTCTTATACCTCCTTTATATAGTCTCATATTAACTCCAGCTATGGTGTTAGAAATAGCTAATTCTCTTTTAGTTATTTGTCTAGTCCATCCTCCTGTGCTTTTACGAATATGAGCATCATCAAAAGCAAATCTAAGATTTGGTAAAGTTCCACTATCTGTGGTTGGAGGATTAATCATATCTGGTTTTTCATTAATTAAAGGAATATTTTTTATTGGAAATTTGTATATTTTTTCTTTATGTGGTCTATCTATCAAAAATTTTTTTGTTATAAAAGCAGTAGCTCCTCCTGTTGCTAACATCAAAAATGTTCTTCTGGAAATTTTTTTCAT